>NZ_AEUV02000001.1 GCF_000187975.2 Streptococcus criceti HS-6 | reverse complement strand
GATTCCCTACTGCTGCTCCCGTAGGAGTCTGGGCCTGTCTCAGTCCCAGTGTGGCCGTTCCACCTCTCAGGTCGGCTATGTATCGCAGCCTAGGTAGGCCTTTACCCTACCTACTAGCTAATACAACGCAGGTCCATCTGATAGTGGTGCCATTGCACCTTTTAAATCAATAACATGTGTTATCCATTGTTATGCGGTATTAGCTATCGTTTCCAATAGTTATCCCCCGCTACCAGGCAGGTTACCTACGCGTTACTCACCCGTTCGCGACTCTTCTTCCTTGTGAGTGCAAGCACTCGGTAAAAAAGAAGCGTTCCACTTGCATGTATTAGGCACGCCGCCAGCGTTCGTCCTGAGCCAGGATCAAACTCTCATTAATGCTAGTTTGTCCGGCTAAGCACTCTGGCTTATCCGTTTATTGTTCCTTGACAGGTTAATCTCTTAACCCGCACGTCTTGGTTCGTCTCTATTCAGTTCTCAAAGGTCTTAGCATAAAAAAACTAAAGATGAAATCTTTAGTATCGGGAAGACAGGATTCGAACCTGCGACCCTTGGTCCCAAACCAAGTACTCTACCAAGCTGAGCTACTTCCCGTATCTGATGCACCCTAGAGGATTCGAACCTCTAACCGCCTGATTCGTAGTCAGGTACTCTATCCAGTTGAGCCAAGGGTGCTTATCTATGCTATTATGCCGAGGACCGGAATC